>NZ_CP020868.1 GCF_002104335.1 Campylobacter cuniculorum DSM 23162 = LMG 24588
ATGAATGAAATAGTCAAATACCACAATGATTTTAATAAAATACAATTACCTAACTTTAATGAAATAGAGCAAAATTTGTTGTGTTTTTTACTGACTAAAATCAAAGAAAAACAAAAAAATGAAATGATTACCTTATATCCTAAAGATTTGACAGGTTTTTCAGAGAAAAATTTATCAAATAGAGAGGTAACAGAAATTTTAAATTCTTTTGAAAATAAATTTTTTAAAGCTGATTTTACAATTATCCTAAAAGATGAAGTTAGAAATTTAATTGGAAAAATGCGAGTTAATTTATTTAATTATTTTGTAATATGGAAAAAATGGAGAGATAAATATAATATGGAATTAGGAATACTCGATGCTTGGGAGGAATTTACTCACATAGAAATACAAGTTAACGAACATTTTGAATATCTTGTTAATCAATTAACAGCTAATTTTACAGCCTTTGAACTTACCGAATTTATAGCCCTTAGTGGAAAATACACAAAAACCCTTTACCGCCTTTTAAAACAATATAGAGCAACAGGAAAAGTCTATTTTAAATGGGAAGAGTTTTGCAAGATTATGGACATACCAGAAAACTATAGACAAAGTGAAGTCGATAAAAAAATTCTTAATCCCGCAATCAAAGAACTTTCTAAAGAAAGAAATCTTTTTGACCAAAAAAGAACACCTTTTAAAAATCTTACTTATGAGAAAGAAAAACAAAAGGGAACAAGAGGACGTGGTGGTAAGGTTTCGGGCATTATTTTTACTTTTACACCTGAAAGTATTTTAATGCAAAAACTTGAAAAAGAAAGTGAAAAAATAGAAACACCTGAACAAAAATATTTCAAAATCTTAAATAATATGAGGCAAAACCAAGTAAGATTTATTTATAAAAATCAACTTTGGCAATTCAATGATTTTAATTTTGATGAATTTAAAATCATAGCAGTAGAGCTTATAAGAGATGAATATGAAAATTTAAACTTTAGAAACCATAAGCGTTTCACTGCAAAAAGTCAAGAGCAATTTTTTGAAATGATTGATACTTTTAGAAATCAAATCAGATAAATAATTTGTATATGCTATAATAAAAAATCCGCCTTGAGTTACTCTTAGCGGAAATTCGATATTAGGTGCGAAAAGGAACTTAAAACTAAAACAAACTATGAGAAAACATAGTAAGCGTTTTGTAAGATTATTATATCTAAATTTCACTTTGATTTTTATATAAAACTCTTTATATAAAAATCAGTAAAAAAATATTAAAATATTTATATGAGTAGGGCTGATAGGATAAAAGCTAAATTAGATTTGTTAAAATTGTTGATTATTGCTATATTGACTGCTTTATTTGGTGTTGTTGGTTTTGCAGTAACACACTATAAAACTTTAGATTTTGTTTTATCGCTTATGGTTTCTTTAGGAATTATTGTGTTACTCTTAGCATTAGTTTATCTTAGCATAAATTTCAATAAAGAACTTGATAAATTGGAGAAAGAAAAATGATAGGTGCTTTTGTTGCTATGTTTGGAATCATAGCCTTTGCTCTTGGTGTTATTTTGGTTGCTAAAATAGTAAAATCTTAGAATATACTTTTTCTACCTAAAAAACTTAAAAAAATATAATATTTTCACAAATAAAATTATTCACAAAAACTTTTTAAGCTTGTGAGAAAAGTTTATAATCCTCGCAGAGCAAATTAACACTTTACTTGTAAGGTGGATAATTTGCAAATTATCCACCTTATTAAAATAAGATGATAATTTATTTAAAAAAATATGTTATAATTTCACAAGTTCAATTATATATTTTTTTAAAAAGGAGCAAGGCAATGTTAGCACAGGAAAAACAAGACAATTTAGATTATATCTATATTGAAAAATTAAAAACAAAAAGCGAAAGACAGCTAAAAATAATGCTTGACACTTTAGAAAAAGAAACAATAAAAATTCAAGCAGAAAAAGCAAAGCTAGAGAGCAAATTAAAAGACAAAATCAAAAAAGGACACTTGATAAAAGATGCCTTAATGGAAAAATGGCGAACACCAAATGCTGAACTTTTAGAAGCGATAGAAGAAATAAAAAATGGCGGTGGAACACTTTGTAAATCAATGGAAGAATTTAAAGCAAAAATGGCAGAAGATTAATAGACAAGAAAATGAAATATGAAATTAAATACTCTACGAAGTTTAAAAAGCATTATAAAAAGCTAAACACCAAAGAACAACAAGAAGTAATAACAATCATCAACCATTTAGCAAATGATGAAACCCTAGAACCAAAATACAAAGACCACGCACTAAAAGGCGATTTTATCGGTTTTAGAGAATGCCATTTAAAACCTGATTTACTGCTAATCTATCAAAAACAAGATGATAAATTAATTCTTTATTGCTTAGATATAGGCTCACATAGCGAGTTATTTTAATGGGTGCTATCTCTAGCATTAACTTTAAAAAAAGCAATGCTATCCAAGCAAGGCATAATGATAGAGATTTAGCCCCTAATTACTTAATCGGTGGCAATTACGAATGCAATCACACACATAAAGAAGCATTAGCACTCAAAAATCAAATCATAAAAAATAGCATTGAAAAATATACAGAAATTACAGGACAAAAATTTCAAGCAAAAAGTTATGAATGGAGTGCGGTTGTTAATATAAAGCCCGATACAACAATGCAAGATTTAGAAAAACTTGCAGAGCATTTTCATAAAAAATATGGCTTTCAATGCTATCAAATCGCAATTCACAGAGATGAAGGACACATCAACGAACAGGGACAAAAAGAAATTAATCATCACGCACACTTAGAATTTATTACACTCAATAAAGAAAATGGGCGTAATATGTGGCGTAGAGAACTCATTACACCAAAAGTTTTAAGACAAATGCAAAGCGAAGTCGCTGAAATTTTAGAAATGCAAAGGGGGCAAGATAAGCGTATTACAAAAATAAAACGCATAGAACCACGCAAATACGCTCAAATGAAAGAAGCAGAAAAAAAAGAAAAAAAAGAGCTAAAACAAGAGCTTTTAAGCACTAAAGAAGTTAAAGAGAGACTAGAGGCAGAGCGTAAAGCGTGGATTTTAGAAAAAAATCACACCGCCAAAGAGTATAAAGCTTTAAGAGAATTAACAAACAGAATTTACACAGATAAAACAGAACTAGAAAAAGAAATAAAAGCCTTAAAAGAGCGTTTAAGTGATTTAGACAATGAAAATGCTTTACTAAAGGCAGAAAATCAAAAATTAAGGCAAGAAATAGGCTTAAATGAAGCAAATATTATTTCTTACTCTCCCCCTTTTTTAGATTTCAAAACAAAACTTATAAGCGAAGTGTATCATAATATCAAACACGATTTTAGCGATTATTACTTTGATAAAGAAAAAAAAGAATTTTCTAATCACAAACTAGATTTTAAAGTGCAAGATAATGGAAATTCTATTACTCTCAACTCAAACAATAATCAAAATATGAGTGAAAAAGTTAGCTTAATGCTTAAAATGGCAATGGCTAAAGATTGGGATTTAAACAATTTAAACATCAAGGGGAGTAACAAATTCAAAGCAGAATGTTATAAACAAATCACAGAAATTCAAAAAAACAAAATAAAAGCACTAGAAAGCGATTTAAAAGCAAAAGAGCAAAAAAACAATGAAATACATCAAAAAGAAAATAAAAACGATTTAAGAGGCGATTCTGAGCGTTTAAACGCACATAATGACAACGAATATATCATTGAAGCTCTCATAAGAAGTTTAAGCAATGCTTATACTAATACTCATTTTATTGATGAAAATAAAAACGAAATAAAAATTATGCCTGCAAAGAGTGAAAAACAAAAACAAGATAAAATTAAAAACATCCAAGAGAGCTTAAGAGCTATAAAAAAAGCAATTTCAGACTATGGGTTTTCAGAAAAATTCACAGAATGGGAAAAACAAAACCCATACTATAAAGAAGTTTTAGAAAACTATAAAGCAAAAGCACCTATAGCAAAAAAACAAGAACAGATTAAACGACAAGAACAAGGCAGAAGTTTATAAAAAACAAAAAAGCTTATTTCTAAACCCATCTCACTTTTTGCTATTAGCTAAGCAAATCGCACCTGTAAGGTGCTATGATTTGCAAATCGGGGTAAGGGGTGCGTGAAGTTTGTGTTAGCAAACGAACGGACAAGCACCCCTTCCTTTTGTTTAAGTTTAAAAGCAAAATTTTGCAAAAAATCAAAAAAATCAAAAAAATTTTGCGCAAATTTGTTTTAAATAAATATGTCTTGAATATGTCGGTTGTTTCAAACTTCGTATTTTAGGGAGTTAGAAAAGGAGAAAAGTAAGTTTTTTAATGCGAAAAGTAAGTTTTTTAATGCGAAATTTGATAGAAAAGTAAGTTTAAGTTTAAATCTTACTAATTGTTTGAAAAAACAAATTAAAAAAATTGTCTCTCATGCGCGCATGACGTACGTGCGCGAAAAAAATTTTTTTTATTTTTTTTATTTTTTATATATTTTTACGTGGCTTTCTAAGCCCTATATGGTGGGTGTTGGCTAAACTATTAAGGGGACGAATGGGGATTATTAAGGGGACGAATGGGGATTATTAAGGGGACGAATGGGGATTATTAAGGGGACGAATGGGGATTATTAAGGGGACGAATGGGGATTATTAAGGGGACTATAATATTGACAATTAACCCTATAATAATATATTATCGTTAATATAGGAGTTTTGAGAGTATTAAGGGGACGAATCTAAACCATTAACCATCATATTAAGGGGACTATAATATTTACAATTAACCCTTAATATGCTATAATAAAAAATCCGCCTTGAGTTACTCTTGGCGGAAATCCACTATTATAAGGCTTTTAGAATGAAAAAACATTCTAAGCGTCTTAGAGTAGTATTATATTTAAAATAAGGAAAATCA
>NZ_CP020869.1 GCF_002104335.1 Campylobacter cuniculorum DSM 23162 = LMG 24588
ATGCCAAAAGAAAACCAAAAATCAAATAAAGAAACTAGAGCTAGGGCTTGGAGTTTCATCGCTTACCCTGATAGTGTTCCTGCCGATTGGGAGCAGATTCTAACCGAGCGTTTTAACTTGAAGTGGGCTAGAAGTCCTTTACACGATAGCGACATTAACGCCGATGAGACACAAAAAAAACCGCATTGGCATATAGTTGTAACTTTTACGAATGTTAAATCATACGAGCAAGTCAAAGAGATTAGCGACACAATTAACGCCACGATACCGCAAAAGGTGCATAATCTGCAAGGCTTAATGAGATATTTTCTACACCTTGATAACCCTGAAAAAGCACAATATGACTTCAAAGACATTAAAGCGGTAGGTATCAATGCAGAGCTTGAGATTTTAGGTCAAACTGATTTTAATAAAAAGCTAAAAAATGAGATATTTGAGCTTATAAGGGGTAATGATTTGTTTGAGTATAGTGAGCTTTTAGACTTCTTGCAATACGACCACGAACAGCATTTTGAATACGCTACAACGCATACTATTCTTTTTGTTGCTTATCTCCGCTCACGCCGACACAAAGCAGAATCTACTGCAAAGCGGTAGATATAGATTTCCATTCTTTCATAGACAGCTAAAAAGAAACAAGCGGTTTTAGTCAAGGGTAGGCGTAAGTCTATCCACGAGCGAAGCGAAGCCCTTGACTAAAAGAAAGCGTAGTTTCTTATACTGCTGGATTGAAAGAATGGGGTTATTTGATTGTTGAGAATTTATAAATCAAATATGCAGTAAATCCAAAAAACGCTATAAATGCTGAAAATAATGCTATTAGTCCCATATTAGTCCTTTTCCTTTTCTAGTTTGTTTATCTCCCTTAAAAATAGCCTTACAAACACTACTAAAGCAGATATTATGCCTAGAATACACAAAAACACAGTAAGAGTATCGTAAATTGTATAATGTTTGTAATTGATGAATGTATAACCCAATACGCCAAAAAGAGCAGTCATAAAAGCAATGATGATTGCTTTGTAAAAATCTATGAGTGCTTTTATTTTTTCTTTTTGGCTCATTATTCTCCCTTAAATAAACTCGGTTGGTCTTTATATTTTTGTGCTTCTCTTTTGGCAATAAAGGCTTTATACTCTGGGGTATTTGTGATTGTGTCAATCATAAACTTGTTAGCGTGTTCTATTTCATCATAAAATGCTTTTAAAGATTCGCTCACTCTAAAGCTTTGAGTAAATGTCGGGGCTTTTTTTCCCGAGCCTTTAGGTCTGCCTCTACCCCTTTTAATTGTTTCCATTACAAGCTCCAATGTATTTTTTCATTACAGATTATAACAAAATTTTATTGCATTACAGATTATAACAAAATTTTATTGCATTGCAGATTATAGCCTTAAAAAGGGGTTTTTTTTGCCAACATTGGGGGGTTACTACGACATACCCCCCAATGTGTTCAGTGTTCAGTGATCAAAAATCGTGATCAAAAATCGCAGATTTTTTAGGGGGTTCAAAGGGGGAGAATCCCCCTTGCGAGACTCTGCAGTAATCAATTGAGCGGTAGCGAAATTGTATTACAAAGAGTAGTCTCGCCCAGATTAAAATTTCATTTTAAGATAGTAGTATCCCAAAAGATTTTTAAATTAAAAATTTTATGTTGATGTTTGATTGATTGAGAGTTTGGTTTGTAGAATCTAAATTCTTTGAATTTTAGAAATTTAAGGGAGAAATATTTGCAATGCAATAAAATTTTGTTATAATCGCAGAAAAAGAAACGCCAAAAGGTTAGTTGTTAGTTGGAAGCTCTTACTAACCTTTAAAACGGAAAGGACATAATT